>NZ_CP135437.1 GCF_032340315.1 Streptococcus sp. DTU_2020_1001019_1_SI_AUS_MUR_006
GGGATTTTTGAAAAGAGAAAGAAATTTTTTTGCAATGTCAAGCCAAGCGTGACAAATTAGTCCGTATGGTTAATTAAGTATCTTTAAAGTCTATTGAGATAACTTAATAAATTTTTACAGATTTATAGCTAGGAGTATTTTGGATTTCTTTTTTTGAGTGGGTCAATGTAACGAATTCTTTCAAAAAGCTTCAATCCTTTCTGATGCATAAATTTGAAATCAGAGTTTGTATGAATAATTTTGATCAGAACAAAAAATAAACATATCCATCGTTTATTATAGAGTTTTGTAATTCTAGTATATTAGATGAACCTATCTTTTCTGTTAGGCTTCATTTTACAATAGGGGAATACAAAAATTCCTAAATATTGTAACAAAAAGGCGTTTTATACAAAAAATGGATTTACAAAGCATACAGATTTCTGATACAATGATAGTATGGGAGCGAGCACATGAAAATTTTGAAGTTTAGTTTATCACTAATTATAATAATTGTGGTGTTATTTTTAGGTTTAAAAGTCTTAGATGGCCTTGAACAGATGGCTGTGGAACAACATTCTCAAAACGCAGTTGAGAAGAAGTTTCATCAGAATCCAGATGTCTTTGCTTGGCTAACAGTTGAAGGGACTCGAATAGATTACCCGGTTGCTCAGCATCCAAGGGATGATGCTTATTACCTTTCTCATGATATAGATGGTGAAGAGACCTATTATGGCGCTATATTTACAGAGCTGGTTAACAAAAAAACATTTGAAGATCCTGTCACGATTATCTACGGACATGCTATGTTAGATGATTCGATGTTTGGGTCTTTAGATTATTTTGCGAAGCCAGCTTTTTTTAAGGAGCATGAACGTATTACGATTGACACCTTGACTCAACATTTTGAATATGAGGTGATGGCAGCTCACTCTTATACAGATGATCATCTTTTTCATACATTCAAATTAGGAAGTCGAGAAGGCCTCAGATATTATTTAGAAACATTACAGATAAGAACATCAGACTATGGGGGATTCTATCGTCAGATTGCTACTGACCCTCAAAAAGATCGATTTTTAATCTTATCAACCTGTGATGCTACTGGAAATGATCAACGATTTGTGGTTACTGCTCGTTTAAAAAGTGTTAAAGAAAGGACAAGTGAATAATGAAAATATTAAGACTCTCAAGGTTTTGGAGACTAGCTATCGGCTTACTGTTTTTAGGAGTGGGGCAACGCCTTCTATTTACAGGTGCGATTTCTCCTGTGATAGTCGAGGAAGGTTTATCACTCATTCTAACCTTATTCAGCCTACTATTTTTAATAATAGGAATAGTTCTTATTTTTCCAATAACAATCTGGTTTTATAGGCAGTACCGATCAGATAAACGTTTAAATCACACTATTCTGATTTACTTGTTTAGTGCAATTTTATGTGGCATCCTCATCGGAGGTTTGGGTCAAGTTTTATACGATCATACAAGTTTGGAATATGGCCATGTCAAGATTGCTATCTGGGCATTTACTACAATTGTACAAACTTTTCTTAAAGTAATCTTATCCTATAGTCTGGTTAGTATTTACAAAGCTTTACCAATTAAAAGTAGGGTAGATCAATTGCGACTACCTGTTCTGGTATCCATGCTTATTGTCGCCTTTTGTTTAGCTATTGCTGTTTGGTTCCCAATACTAGGTTCTTTCGTTTTATCCATCGGCGATGCTCTTATTTTAATTTTTACACTTTATTATTTTATTTATTTTACAAAGGAGAATGCCGATGAAAAGACTGCGTAAGTCCATACAATGGTTATTATTGCTGAGTTTGTTTGTTTCTAATATGCCGTTGATCTATGCGGAAGAAATAAACCAAGCAATTAAACAAGGCCAGGCTGAGGAAACTTATAAAAAATCTGTTACAGAGGCGAGTAGCCAGACTGTTGGTTCTGAAAATGCGAATACAGAAGGATCGACAAGTGCTGAAGCCTCATCAAAACCAGTAAAAGATGGAGGAGACGCCCTTCAACAGCCCAAAGTGGCCAATGGAGAGAGTAAGGAAGAGGCAGAGCTGAAAAAACAATACGGGGCACCAGTAGCGGTTAGTGGGCAAGAACAACTGTTTCGGGTTGATGATACTCACTTTGTGACGCATATTGGTAGTGATATCAAAACATATATTGATAAAGAAGGGGTAGAAGTTCCTGTAGATTTATCTCTATATTCTTATCATGCTAATGGGAAGCATTATTATCTACCAAAAGAATCTCCAGTAGGAGTAGTTCTTCCGAGCGAAGTCAAAAAAGAGACTCCCATTGATATTACTCATAAGGATGATAAAATTTCTTTGTATCCGCTTGATAAGACATACGAACAAGCAACTGTAGAAAAGAATGCGATCTTATATAACAATGTTGATGGCAAAACAGATGTGCAATATACGGTACAGTCTAATGGAGTCAAAGAAGAAATCATTCTAGCCGAGTGGGGTGGGAAGAACTCCTTTACTTATGGTTTGGATGCATCTAAGTATGATGTTTCTTTGAAAGACAATCAAATCCTTGTCCGTGAAAAGGGGAAAACGAAGATCCTATTTGTACTAACTGCCCCAATGATGGTGGATAGTGCAGGCGCTACAAGTAATGCCTTAACTCTTGGATTGAAAAAAGGGGATGGACGTCATGAAGTGACAGTCACAGCTAGTAAAGAGTGGTTGTCTGATTCTGAACGTAAGTATCCTGTTCGGATAGACCCGACTGTAACAGTTCCACGAGAAAAAATTCTTGACATTGTTACCTCATCTGTACATGGACAATATCAAGGTTACTCTTATGGGTATGTTGGATATCTAACAGCCGAAATGATCGGAATGGCGGGTGTTCCAGGTGTTCGTGACATCGGGCGTGCAAGGATGTACTTTAAGATTAATTACGATTTTCAAAAGAGTATTCCTAAGGAAGCGCGTATTGATAGTGCGAGTTTAAATATCTATGAATACACTGCTCCAGATTCTCAATCAACCCAGTTTGCAGCTTATCGCTTGAAACAAGACTTTGATATTAATAACCTCACATGGGATACTTCTGTGGGCCTTGATATGGAAATCGCAGGAAAGAATGCGACCAGTGGTAAAAAGATTGGGATGCATAACTTTGATATCCGCGAGACTGTAAATGCATGGGTTCAAGGTTTGGAACCAAACTATGGTTTAGTTGTAGCTGCAACCGACGAAGGCTCAGACGGTGGTGCTTTCTATACAACCGAAGCGACGGCAGAAAATGCAGGACAGATTGGGTTTACTCCAGACAAGGCTCCTAGTTTGACGATTAATTGGTCTGTTCCAGACCCAGTTGATGTCAATTATCCAATTGGGAACACTACCATCAATCTTCGGACCATGGTGAAAACAGATAAGAAAGGAAAACTGCAATTCCAGGGTGTCTTTGCGGATGGTCTGACAACGCCGGGAGCTCAGGTTGATTATAACCTAAGTGACACTGCGAAAGACTACAAGGGTCAAAGTTCTGCAAGTTTTTCTTACAAATACCCAGATAGTAGTTCCTTTGATGCAGCCTTTGAAAAAGGAACGACCAAATATAAAGACAAGCTTTCAAACTGGCAGACTCAGGTGCCTTTTACAGAACCTGAACTAAACAAGGTTTATACGATTGACGCAGAGAGTAAAAAGGATGGTCAAACTAGTGGTAAAAAATCAAGTGATACATTCTTGATTTACAAAGTTACCCAGTTTGATACCCTTCCAAAGATTGCGGCATACTATGGAGTACCACTCAATCAACTTGCTTACGATAATCGTATCCAAGATATGATGCTTGTGCAAAATAACACCCTTTTTATTCGTAATCCAAGAAAGAATGCCGACAAACCTTATAATCCACCAGCTTTGACATCCAACACCAAGGCGGAAATAGACAGGCTTTTAATGGGGCGTGGCCTTCACTGTGAATTTGGATTTGAGCCAATCAATCTAAACACGGGGAATTTCTACCTAGATCGAACAGATGTTTCTATCACTGATGTTGACGGCAAATTTGAAATTACTCGCGCCTATAATTCTAAAGCAGCAGGCATCAATAGTCTCTTTGGACGTGGTTGGTCATTTGCCTTTAATGAACAGTTATCAAGCGATGAAGATCAAAATATCTACTATACTCGTACAGACGGTTCCATCCTGAAGTTTGCGAAGGATGGAGATGGATATCGTGCTCCAAGTGGCTATGACCTCACTCTCGAAGTAAAAACAGTTGAAACGAAGAAGGGTGACTTTGGCGGAGACGAAAAAGAAGACTATGATGTAAAGGAATACCGAATTGTTGATCACAATCATCAAGAGAAAACCTTTAACTATCACGGACTCTTAACGAGCCAGACGGATGAAAAAGGTAATAAAACAAGCTTTGATTATAATGAAAATTACCAGCTGACCAAGATCACATCTCCTACAGGCTTGGTTTATAGTATCACCTATAATACAGATGGCTATATTGGTGCGATTCAAATCCCTAATGGCTCAACTTTGACCTATGAATATGACACGAATGGTCATTTGATTACCTATACGGATGCGACGGGTGTTCCTACTCGTTATGAATATGACGATAAGGGACGTATGACAGCCTGGTATGATGGAAATGGTACCAAGGTTATCCAAAACGAGTACGATGAGGAAAATCGTGTCATCAAGCAAACAGATGGTGCAGGTGCTGTTTCAACTCTTTCTTATAGTGAAGGTCAGACAATCACTACCGATGGAAATGGCAATCAAACCGTATTACTTACGATGAGCAATATCGTACAACTGGCATTCGCTATGCAGATGGAACTAGTGTCTCAAAAACGTATGATGAAAACAACCGTCTGTCAAGCGTGACGAATGAAGCGGGGCAAACAACTCGCTACACCTATGACAGCAATGGAAACACCTTAACAGAAACGCGTTTCGACGGTGCGGTAAAAACTTCTAGCTATGATGAGAAGAACCATCTTCTGTCTCTCACTGACTTTAGTGGTGCATCAACAGCTCATACCTATGATGCAAATGGCAATCTAATCCAGACAACATTGCCAGATGGGTCTAAGATTACCTATACTGTCGATCAGCAAGGACGCATCTTGTCTACAACAGATGCGGCTGGTCATACAACTTCCTTTGCCTATCAAGGTGCGAATCTGGTAAGTCTTACCAATCCTTTAGGAGGCGTATCAACCTTTACCTACAATGCACACAATCAAGTCACTAGCATTACGAATCCTCTCGGTGGGACCAAGACCTTTACCTATGATGCAGAAGGGCGCAAGCTGAGCGAAAAAGATGCCGATGGTGTTGGGACGAGCCATACTTTTGATAAGGCAGGTCAAGTGACAGCTGTGACAGAAGGCAATGGTAACACGACTACCTTCACCTATGATGGTTTCGGCCGTAAAGTCGGTGCTTCGAATGGAGAAGGTGGAACCTATAGTTACACCTATGATGGTGTTGGAAACCAGCTTTCCGTGACTGATGCAGAAGGACACGCTACTAGCTATACATATGATAGCAAGGGTCGTTTCCTAACAGAAACCAATGCTTCAGGTCAAATGACTACCGTTACTCGTGATGCACTGGGTCGAATTATCACTCGAACCAATGAAGCAGGTAATAGTAGCAGCTTGACTTATGATGATAGAAACAATGCCGTTAAAACTATCACAGATGCTTTAGGTCAAGTTACTCAAAATACTTATGACGCGGCAGGAAATGTAACCTCAGTTTCTTATCCAATCGGTACAAAGGCAGAGACTACTTATGATATCATGGGTCGTGTGCTATCTTACACCGATGAAGCAGGTCAGACAGTGACATACACCTATGACAGTGTTGGAAATAAACTTAGCGAAACCAAACAGAAAAAGACTACCAGCTATACCTATGATGCATCGGGAAATGTGACAGGTGTGACTTACCCAGATGGTAGCAGTGTTTCATATGTGTTGGATGCGATGGGGAATATCCTGTCCATGACAGACGCCCTTGGAAAAGAAACGACTTATGAATATAGTAAGGCAGGGCGCCTGATCGCAACAACCAATGCCTTGGGTCACCGCACCAGCATGACCTATGATGCTAATGGCAATCAAAATAGCCTAACAGATGCGGCAGGCTATACTGCTAGCACGACTTATACAGGCCAAAATCAAGTTTCCAGTATTACAGATGGTTTAGGCAATGTCACTAAGATGGCCTACAACCAGATGGAACAGTTGACAGAGTTGACAGATGCCTTGGGTGGCAAGACTCAGTACACCTATAATGAACTAGGCTATCCGACCCAAGTCACCGATGCCAATGGCAATGTCACTAAGATGACCTATACTTCAACGGCTCAACTGGAAGAAGTGACTCTTCCAGACGGAACTACCGTAAGACAAGAATACGATGCCCTTGATCGTCTCATCAAGCAGACGCATTCTAGTGGTTTGGTAACAGAGTATAGCTACGATGCCGCCAATCGAGTAGTGAACAAAAAAGATAATCAGGATCTCAATGAGACCTATACTTACGATAAGGCAGGAAATCGTCTCGCTTTAACCAACAGCTTGGGTGAAGTTACCCAATATAGCTACAATAGCGACAACCAACTGACTAAGGTGGTCTACGCAGATAAGACCAGCGAAACCTTCACCTATGATGTCATGGGCAATGTCGCAAGCTCAACTGACCAAGAAGGTAAGACAAAGACCTATCACTATGATCAAAATGGTAATCTGCTTAAGACCGTCGATCATCTGAAACGTGAAACTAAGTATAGCTACGATGCCCTCAACCGAGTGGTGACAGAGTCGGATGCCGATGGCAATACCTCTACTTACGAATATGATGTCCTAGGCAACCTCTCTAAAATGACCGATGCCAATGGCCATTCAAGTAGCTATGGTTATGATGCCAATAAAAAATTGGTACTCTATACAGATCCAAATGGTCAAGCGACAGCCTTTAAGTATGACCCATTAGGACGAATCATCGAAACAGTAGCTCCGACAGGAAGCAAGCAAAGCTTCAGCTATGATGCTTTGGGAAATCGTTTGAGCGAAACAAGTGGCGAAGGTCATACAACGACCTACAGCTATGACAGTATGAACCGTGTCAGCAGCAAGAAACGTCCAACAGGTGGAGAGGATCAGTATGCTTATGACGCTACAGGTAGCTTGGCAAAAGAAACAGATGCTAACGGTCATAGCACCAACTATGTCAATGACCTTTATGGTCGTGTGACCAAACGCACCTTACCAAATGAGGCAGCTTACACTTATGCCTATGATGCCTTGGGACGTCTCACCAAGCAAACAGGTCCACAGGGGCTATCAAAAACCTATAGCTATGATGTGTCTGGAAACTTGGTGCAAGAGACAGACCAATCCGATCGAAGCAATCATTATAGCTATGACAAGGTTGGCCGTCTCTTAACGGCTAAGAACGCCCTTGACCTTGAAACCAAGTATAGCTATGATGAAGCGGGGAATCTAGCCAAACTGACCAAGCCGTCAGGTGCTACAACCACTTTTGACTATACGACCCTTGATCAACTAAAAACGATCAAAACGCCAACTGGTCGAACAGTAGAATCAAGCTATGACCCAGTCGGTCAGGTGACAAAACGAACCATCAATGGCAAGCGCGAAACGACCTATACCTATGATCCGAACGGTAATCTCCTTGAGGAGACGAATCCTCTCGGTCAAGTAACCAAGCGGACCTATGATAGCCTCAATCGCCTCACCTCAGAGAGCGATACGGCAGGCCAGTGGACTAAGTATGGCTATGACCACGATAATCATCTCACGAAGATTACAGATGAGGCTGGTGGCGTCGCAAGCATGACCTATGATGCCAATGGCAACCTCACCAGTGTCACATCCGGAAGCAAGCGTGTCAAGACCTACACCTACGACCTAAAGGATCAGTTGCTTACAGCGACACAAGGAAGTGGAGAGAAGGCTTCCACCTCTAGCTATACCTACGACAGTGTGGGCAATGTCACTTCGGTCACGAATGGAAATGGCAAGGTCACAAGCTACAGCTATGACCAGCTTTCCAATCTAGTGGAACGCATGACCAGTCTTGGAGATAAGGAGACCTATACCTATAATGTCAATAACCAGCTCGAAAAAGTAACCAAGTCCGATGGGAAAACTATCAGCTATGATTACAACAAGCTGGATCAACTGCTCAAGGTGGAGTACTCTGAAAAGCAAGATGGTCAAGTCCTCTATACTTATGATGCGGATGGCCGTCGGGTGTCTATGAGTGATCTGACAGGAACTAGTCAGTACGCGACCAACGAAGAAGGCGAGATCACGGGTGTTCGTCAGGGAGATGGTAGCCTGATCCAGTATGAGTATGATGCCTATGGCAATATCTCGAAGATGATTTACCCAGATGGCAGTACAGTCTCTTACACTTATGATGAACTGGATCGTCTCACTTCTGTGACAGATGTTAAGGGACAAAAGACCAGCTATAGCTACAACCCAGCAGGGGATCTGACGGAAGTTAATCGAGGAGATGGGACTAAGAGCTTCTTGACCTATGACAAGGCTCACCGTCTCACTGAACTCCGCCACATGGACAAGCAGGACAAACTCATCTCCAGCTACGGCTATGAGTATGACGATGGTGGCTACATTGCCAAAGAAACCATCAAGCAGGATGGCGAAACCCTAGTCCATACCTATACCTACGATACTCTCGGTCAAGTGGAAAACATGACCGTATCGGATGGAGCTGGTAAGGAACTTTCTAAACTCTCTTACACCTATGACCTTGCCGGCAATAAACTGACCAGCAGCGAGACAGTTGATGGCAAGGAGAGCCAGACACACTTTACCTATGATGACCATAACCGCTTGACCAAACTGGAAGGGCCAGATGGCACTATCACCTATACCTACGACAAGAATGGCAATCGCATCGCTTCTGAGAAGAACTCAGAGAAGCTAGATTATATCTATGACACAGAGAACCGCCTGCTTGCGATCAAGGACAAGAAGGGGCTTCTCATGGCTGCGCTCTACGACGGAGATGATAACCGTGTCTTCACTGCTAGTCGTAAGGAAGGCAAGAACACTTATCAACTCTTCCAACGCAAGCCAAAGGATACCAAGTCAGGCCGTAAGTCGCCATATACAGCCCCAAGTGGGGAAGAAAACTCCCTCTTCTGGTATGGCTTTAGTCAGAATGTCCTCCAAGCCCTATCCACCCTACCACAGACAGTAGGAAGCATCTGGCACAGCATCTTTGACGATGTGTCGAGAGCCTATCACCAGAAAGTGGCTAAGGATCGAGCAACCAAGGAAGGAATCGTCGTCAACCCACCAGAGCTCGGGAACTTACCGGGTCAGGGAGAAGTGACCTATGCCAGTCAGGTTCAGGATGTCCTGATCCCTTATACCACACGAGAGGATACCTACAACTATTATGAGGAACGCAACTATGTCAACGATGTCAATCGTGAACATACAGAAGTCCTTGAAACCTATGACCATGATGGCAAGGCACGAGAGACCTATAGTTATGGCAAAGGTCGAGCTAGCTACCTCAACAACCAAACTGGTGACAGCTACAACTACTTGACTAACCAGTCAGGCTCTGTGACAGGCTTGACCAAGGATGGACAAGCCGTCGCATCAAGCAGCTATAACCTCTATGGGGCAAGAAAGACAAGCACAGACACGACAGGGAATCCATTTGCCTACAACGGCGAAGCTCGTGACGATACTGAACTTGACTATTTACGAGCAAGGTATTATGATAGTCAAGGAGGTACTTTCTTAACCGAGGATAGCTACCCAGGTGAGGACACAGATCCTCTCAGCCAGAACAGCTACAGCTATGTGCAGAACAACCCTGTTAACTATACAGACCCGAGTGGACACTTCTGGAACAGTATCAAAAAAGGCTGGAACTATGTTAAGTCAGGAGTTAATTGGGCTGGCAGACAAATTAGTAGAGGCGTTAATTGGGCTGGTAGACAAATTAGTAGAGGAGTCAGCTGGGCAAACACCCAATTTAACCGAGCGTCGAATTGGGTTGGTAGACAGATTGATAGAGGTGTTAACTGGGTCAGCACCCAGGTTAACCGTGCATCGAATTGGATTGGCAGACAGTGGAATAAGGTTCAAACGACCTACAATAGTGCCCGCGACTATGTACAAACGAAATACCAGCAAGCGGCAGCACAGATAGAAGCTAAGCGCCAACAAGTGGTTCGGTCTGCCTATGCCCTAGCAACAGGCTTGAGCTCTTCCCCAACCATCCGAGAAGGAAAGAATCTCCTCCGAAACTGGGGAACAGCCTTGCAGAATACCTTAAAACATGTTTGTACAACAGCCGAACGGATCAAGAATCAAGTCGTTGATTTCGTGAGAAATGTCGACTGGAAGAAGGTTGCCGTAACTGCGGGAGCTATCGGTGTCGGTATTGCTCTTACCGTAGCGACTGGAGGTCTTGGAGCCCCCGTAGCGATGGCTATCGGTGGTGCAGCCTCTGGAGCAATCATCTCAGGATATGATGCCTATAGTTCTGGCCAACGTGGTTGGGAATTGGTTGGTTCGATTGCCAAAGGAGCAGGAACGGGTGCTATCTCAGGTCTTATTGGCGGTCAATTGATGGGAGCAGGAGCTGGTCTAGCAACTAATGTGACCCAAAATATTGGCAATCAAGCAGTTCGACAAGTTGCCAAGATTGGAGTGGAATCTGCGGTTGAGACTGCGATTGATACAGGTATTGATTTGGCCACAGGCAATAAGATTACTGGTCAAACAGTCGCTATGAACTTTGCCTTTAACACCTTTACCAACGGAGCAGGTAGTGTGTCTCCTAAGAAGGCTCCTAAGGCTGATGTGGTGACGACGAAGCCGAAATCAGGGGATGTACCGATCACGAGACCACGCAAAGATGTAACCCCTGTTCAGCAACTAGCATTGCCTGGGCCGACTAGTAAACCACTTGCCTTGCCAGCACCATCAGATAAAATATCACAAATTAATCCCTACAACATTAGGTTTAGTCAAAGTTCTGTTAATGGAGCCGATTCTATACAATCTAGTATGATATCTAATGGTTGGAAAGGAGATGCAATTGATGTTGTGAATATGCCTGATGGTAAGTTAACAACTATTGATAATACAAGGGTTATAGCTGCTAGAGGAGCTGGGATTGCTGCTACGGCTAGAGTACATCAATATACGGATCCTCTTCCAGAACAATTTATAGATAGACTTACAACTCCTGCTGGTACACCTTCAACTTGGGGAGAAGCAGTTCAGTTACGTGTTGGTAAGCAAAAATCATCTTTTCGAACCTTGAATCCATACGGTTCGTACGACTTAGAACGGAGGAATTAATTCATGCCATTTACATTTAATCATTCTTTTTTTTCCTATCCACAACAATTAAAAGATTTAGTTTCTAAAGGTATCGTTGATTTTGGTGTTTGGTACTTGATGAACGATGAAGAAACGGTTAGGAGATTTAGAGGTCTTCAAACAAGATATCCTGAGCGAACATTATATCCATTTGCAAGGAGAGGTGATAATGATGATATCGCCTGTTTTGAAGATGTTGATAGTACTCTAGTGCATATAATTCATGACTTTGCTGATTCAGGATGGGAACAAAGGGAAGTTCTACCTAATATTGATGCATGGTTAGAATACATTGAGGAGTGTAATCTTCAAGACGGATAATAATTTAAGAATTATTTGAGCTATAAGAATATTATTCCAATTTAGACCTGTTTTGGATATACAAGAATAGCGTACATATAGGATTTTATGATTTAAAGTCAGAAATAGAAGTCACTATTACTGAAATTCTGCAATAAGTTACCGTCAAAGAACATTTAGACCTCATTACCCAGATTACAGGCGGAGTGGGATTTGAGAACTAAGAAAAAATAATTACAAAGTGAAGTTGAGATGATGCGGTCTCAACTTCATTTTCAAATAGTAAGCAAAATAGTGAGGTTTAACTTAAGATAATGTGTAGGTGGAGTGACTCAGTATGCCTATGACGCTACAGGTAGCTTGGCAAAAGAAACAGATGCCAACGGTCATAGCACCAACTATGTCAATGACCTTTATGGTCGTGTGACCAAACGCACCTTACCAAATGAGGCAGCTTATACCTACGCCTATGATGCCTTGGGCCGTCTCACTAAGCAAACAGGTCCACAGGGGCTATCAAAAACCTATAGCTATGATGTGTCTGGAAACTTGGTGAAAGAGACAGACCAATCCGACCGAAGCAATCACTATAGCTATGACAAGGTTGGTCGTCTCTTAACGGCTAAGAACGCCCTTGACCTTGAAACCAAGTATAGCTACGATGAAGCGGGGAATCTAGCCAAACTGACCAAGCCGTCCGGTGCTACAACCACCTTTGACTATACGACCCTCGATCAACTAAAAACGATCAAAACGCCAACTGGTCGAACAGTGGAGTCAAGCTATGACCCAGTCGGTCAGGTGACCAAACGAACTATCAATGGTAAGCGCGAAACGACCTATACCTATGATCCGAATGGCAATCTCCTTGAGGAGACGAATCCTCTCGGTCAAGTAACCAAGCGGACCTATGATAGCCTCAATCGCCTCACCTCAGAAAGCGATACGGCAGGCCAGTGGACTAAGTATGGCTATGACCACGATAATCATCTCACGAAGATTACAGATGAGGCTGGTGGCGTCGCAAGCATGACCTATGATGCCAATGGCAACCTCACCAGTGTCACATCCGGAAGCAAGCGTGTCAAGACCTACACCTACGACCTAAAGGATCAGTTGCTTACAGCGACACAAGGAAGTGGAGAGAAGGCTTCCACCTCTAGCTATACCTACGACAGTGTGGGCAATGTCACTTCGGTCACGAATGGAAATGGCAAGGTCACAAGCTACAGCTATGACCAGCTTTCCAATCTAGTGGAACGCATGACCAGTCTTGGAGATAAGGAGACCTATACCTATAATGTCAATAACCAGCTCGAAAAAGTAACCAAGTCCGATGGGAAAACTATCAGCTATGATTACAACAAGCTGGATCAACTGCTCAAGGTGGAGTACTCTGAAAAGCAAGATGGTCAAGTCCTCTATACTTATGATGCGGATGGCCGTCGGGTGTCTATGAGTGATCTGACAGGAACTAGTCAGTACGCGACCAACGAAGAAGGCGAGATCACGGGTGTTCGTCAGGGAGATGGTAGCCTGATCCAGTATGAGTATGATGCCTATGGCAATATCTCGAAGATGATTTACCCAGATGGCAGTACAGTCTCTTACACTTATGATGAACTGGATCGTCTCACTTCTGTGACAGATGTTAAGGGACAAAAGACCAGCTATAGCTACAACCCAGCAGGGGATCTGACGGATGTTGTTCGGGGAGATGGAACCAAGAGTTTCTTGACCTATGACAAGGCTCACCGTCTCACCGAACTCCGTCATATGGACAAGCAGGACAAACTCATCTCTAGCTACGGCTATGAGTATGATGATGGTGGCTACATTGCCAAAGAAACCATCAAGCAGGATGGCGAAACCCTAGTCCATACCTACACCTACGATACTCTGGGTCAAGTGGAAAACATGACGGTATCGGATGGAGCTGGTAAGGAACTTTCCAAGCTCTCCTACACCTATGACCTTGCCGGCAATAAACTGACCAGCACCGAGACAGTTGATGGCAAGGAGAACCAGACACACTTTACCTACGATGACCATAACCGCTTGACCAAACTAGAAGGTCCAGATGGCACTATCACCTATACCTACGACAAGAATGGCAATCGCATCGCTTCTGAGAAGAATTCAGAGAAGCTAGACTATATCTACGACACAGAGAATCGCTTGCTTGCGATCAAGGACAAGAAGGGCCTTCTCATGGCTGCACTTTACGACGGGGATGATAATCGTGTCTTCACTGCCAGTCGCAAGGAAGGCAAAAATACCTATCAACTCTTCCAACGCAAACCTAAGGAAGATCAATCTGGTGATCGGGCATCGCATGCAGGTAGAGGCAAGTCAGGTCGTAAGTCGCCATATACAGCCCCAAGTGGGGAAGAAAACTCCCTCTTCTGGTATGGCTTTAGCCAGAATGTCCTCCAAGCCCTATCCACCCTACCACAGACAGTAGGAAGCATCTGGCACAGCATCTTTGACGATGTGTCGAGAGCCTATCACCAGAAAGTGGCTAAGGATCGAGCAACTAAGGAAGGGATCGTGGTCAATCCACCAGAACTCGGTAACTTACCTGGACAGGGAGAAGTAACCTATGCCAGTCAGGTTCAGGATGTCCTGATTCCTTATACCACACGAGAGGACACCTACAACTACTACGAGGAACGCAACTATGTCAACGATGTCAATCGTGAACATACAGAAGTCCTTGAAACCTATGATCATGATGGCAAGGCTCGTGAGACCTATAGTTATGGTAAGGGTCGAGCTAGCTACCTCAACAACCAAACAGATGACAGCTACAACTACTTGACTAACCAGTCAGGTTCTGTGACAGGATTGACCAAGGATGGGCAAACCGTCGCATCAACTAGCTATAACCTCTATGGCGCAAGAAAGACAAGCACAGACACAACGGGTCAGCCATTTGCCTATAATGGCGAAGCTCGTGACGATACTGGACTTGACTATTTACGAGCAAGGTATTATGATAGTCAGGGAGGTACTTTCTTAACCGAGGATAGTTATCCAGGTGAGGTGACGGATCCTCTCAGCCAGAACCGTTACAGCTATGTGCAGAACAACCCCGTCAACTATACAGACCCGAGTGGGCACTTCTGGAACAGTATCAAAAAAGGCTGGAACTATGTTAAAAAGACAGCCTCTAATGCATGGAATGGTGTAAAACGAGTCGCTTCTAATACCTGGAATACGGTGAAACGAGTGGCCTCAAACACCTGGAATGGTGTGAAGAGTGTCGCCTCCAAAGCTTGGAATACGACCAAGAGTGCTTTCAACTATGCGACTAACTGGATTAGCACCCAATACAATCGTGCGGTTAATTGGGGTAGTCGACAGTGGAATAAAGTTCAAACGGCTTACAATAGTGCCAGTGACTATGTACAACATCAATATCAACTAGTGGCAGCACAGATAGAAGCTAAGCGCCAACAAGTGGTTCGATCTGCCTATGCGATAGCTACAGGCATCAAGTCTTCGCCAACAATCCGAGAAGGTCTAAATCTATATCGGAATTGGAATACGGCATTAGAAAACACATTGAAACATGTCTGTGATCCAAAAACGACCGGTGCCTCCGATAAGGGAGAAAATAAAGTTCCATCTGTCGCAGACTTTAGAAAGTATGAAGATGCGGCAAGACATGGACTTAGACCGGATCAGAAAGAGCGAATTGATAAAATGACATTGGAGGAGTATCTAAAGGCTCCCCCAATGACTCCTGAGGAAAATGCCTATGCATCTAATGTAAAATTTGCGAAGTTTAACCAAGAAAATAAAGCTACACTTCCAACTATAGCAGCTGAATTAATAGGCTGGAATAATGGAGAACGTTTAGTTACAGGGAAAGATCCACTAACGGGCGAAGATGCAAATCGTTGGGCGGCAGGTGCAGAGTTAGCTGTTGATATTGCAAGTAATTTCTTTCCTATAGCTAAGGCTGGCAAATTAAGGAAACTTGAGAAAGCACTTGATGCAGTAGACGCAGTCAATGATGTTTCGAAAGCTACGAAGACAGCTGATAAAGCATCAGATGTTGCTCGTGTGGCAGATAAAGTAGATGATGTTAAAGATGGGACAAGGGCTCTAACTAGTGAAGAAATTGCTGATAAATTTGTTTCGGGAATGGAAGATATTTCAGGAAAAAGTGGAACGAAAAACTTTAAATCACATGGAGGCTATAATAAAGCAATTGAAGATTTCAATTCATTACCCTTAGAAAATGTAACGGAAATTAATACTTCATTTGGTAAAGGGTATAGGGGTACTTTAGATGATGGAACAAAGGTTGTTGTTAGACCTGGAAGTACAAGTGATTTAGGAACAACACTGGAATTCCAAATAAAGCAATCAAAAGGAGGGGTTTCATATGAAATTAGATATGGAGACTAAAAATGAAGAATGGGTAGAAGTCTTTAAAGGTTTGATTTCTGTAGATAACTATAGGTTAAAAGTCTTGTTGACAAATTTGTCAGATGGTCAAGAAATTAGGCTGATTGGAGAGCAAAACCGTTTTAAATTATCATGTATTTATTATGATGAAGCACGAGTCTTTAGCAGGGAATTGTATTTATCTGCAATTCTAGATAAAGAGATGTTTACAAAATTTGAAAAAAATAATTTTCAAAATGTCATTTACGAAGTCAAGAATAGTCAATTAGTGAGAAAACTGGAATACACATCATATTATGATCTAGGAACTTTGCATTCACGACATTATATAATCATAACTCAAGATAGTGTAGTGGAGATTCTTGTTTCTGCAAATTTGAAATTAGATATCAGCCAATACTAGAAAATTTGCTAATCAAACATGTACATGACTTTAGTACAATTATCGGAAAATAGAACTTGGAGAAATGATATGGAAAAATGGACGAAAATTAAACCGGACTTTATTCCTTTTGGCGACTATGGTATTGAGATAAATATAGATGGGGACACTCTAATTGTCTACTTGGAAGATTCAGAAAAATTTAAATTTACCTTTACAAAGATCTGGGCTTTCCGAACAGTCCAGGAAAGTTTAGAATTAAGAGATAAATACTGGGAACAAGGATTGGCAGAGAACAGACCACTTTATCTGACCAACTATATCTATGAGGTCGAGAATACAGAGTTTGGTGATTTGGTCGCTTCTGCAAATATAGCTAATAAAAAGCTTCATCACTATTTCATAATGTCGACAGAATATTTAGTGGATATTCTATCTGAAAATGATGTAAAAGTGGAGAAAATATAAATTACTTTCACAAAGACAATTTGTGACTTGGTTCAATTTCTAACTAGGGGAAAATTTCCCCTAGTTTATTTTATATTAGTCTCACAGTAGACAAGCAGGACAAACTCATCTCCAGCTACGGCTATGAGTATGATGATGGTGGCTACATTGCCAAAGAAACCATCAAGCAGGATGGCGAAACCCTAGTCCATACCTACACTTACGATACTCTGGGTCAAGTGGAAAACATGACTGTATCGGATGGAGCTGGTAAGGAACTCTCTAAACTCTCTTACACCTATGACTTAGCCGGCAATAAACTAACCAGCACCGAGACAGTCGATGGCAAGGAGAGCCAGATACACTTTACCTACGATGACCATAACCGCTTGACCAAACTAGAAGGTCCAGATGGCACTATCACCTATACCTACGACAAGAATGGCAATCGCATCGCTTCTGAGAAAAACTCAGAGAAGTTAGACTACATCTACGACACAGAGAACCGCTTACTTGCGATCAAGGACAAGAAGGGTCTTCTCATGGCTGCACTTTACGACGGAGATGATAACCGTGTCTTCACTGCTAGTCGCAAGGAAGGCAAGAACACTTATCAACTCTTCCAACGCAAACCTAAGGAAGATCAATCTGGTGATCAGGCATCGCATGCAGGTAGAGGCAAGTCAGGTCGTAAGTCGCCATATACAGCCCCAAGTGGGGAGAAAAACTCCCTCTTCTGGTATGGCTTCAGTCAGAATGTCCTCCAAGCCCTATCCACCCTACCACAGACAGTAGGAAGCATCTGGCACAGCATCTTTGACGATGTGTCTAGAGCCTATCACCAGAAAGTGGCTAAGGATCGAGCAACCAAGGAAGGAATCGTGGTCAACCCACCAGAACTTGGCAACTTACCTGGTCAGGGAGAAGTAACCTATGCCAGTCAGGTTCAGGATGTCCTGATTCCTTATACCACACGAGAGGATACCTATAACTACTACGAGGAACGCAACTATGTCAACGATGTCAATCGTGAACATACAGAAGTCCTCGAAACCTATGACCATGATGGCAAGGCTCGTGAGACCTATAGCTATGGTCAGGGTCGAACCAGCTACCTCAACAACCAAACAGGTGACAGCTACAACTACTTGACTAACCAATCAGCCTCTGTGACAGGTTTGACCAAGGATGGACAAGCCGTCGCATCCAGTCGCTATAACCTCTATGGAGCAAGAAAGACAAGCACAGACACAACAGGTCAGCCCTTTGCCTATAACGGCGAAGCCCGTGACGATACTGGACTTGACTATTTACGCGCAAGGTATTATGATAGTCAGGGAGGTACTTTCTTAACCGAGGATAGCTACCCAGGTGAGGAAACAGACCCTCTCAGCCAGAACCGTTACAGCTATGTGCAGAACAACCCCGTCAACTATACCGACCCGAGTGGGCACTTCTGGAACAGTATCAAAAAAGGCTGGAACTATGTTAAGTCAGGTCTTAATTGGGCTGGCAGACAAATTAGTAGAGGCGTTAATTGGGTTGGCAGACAGATTAGTAGAGGCGTTAATTGGGTTGGCAGACAGATTGATAGAGGCGTTAACTGGGTTGGCAGACAGATTGATAGAGGCATTAACTGGGTTGGTAGACAGATTGATAGAGGTGTTAACTGGGTTGGCAGACAGTGGAATAAGGTTCAAACGACCTACAATAGTACAGTCGATTATGTTCAAACGAAATACCAGCAAGCACAAGCTCGTATTCAAGAACTACACTATCAAGCAATTCGTACTGCCTATGCTGTGGCAATAGGATTTAAGGCCTCCCCTACAATCCGAGAAGGCATGAATCTCCTCCGAAACTGGGGAACAGCCTTGCAGAATACCTTAAAACATGTCTGTGATCCAAAAACAACTGGTGCCTCCGATAAGGGAGAAAATAAAGTTCCATCTGTCGCAGACTTTAGAAAGTATGAAGATGCGGCAAGACATGGACTTAGACCGGATCAGAAAGAGCGAATTGATAGGATGACATTAGAGGAGTATCTAAAGGCTCCCCCAATGACTCCTGAGGAAAATGCCTATGCCTCTAATGTAAAATTTGCGAAGTTTAACCAAGAAAATAAAGCTAAACTTCCAACTTTAGCAGCTGAATTCATAGGCTGGAATAATGGAGAACGTTTAGTTACAGGGAAAGATCCACTAACGGGCGAAGACGCAAATCGTTGGGCGGCAGGTGCAGAGTTAGCTGTTGATATTGCAAGTAATTTCTTTCCTATAGCTAAGGCTGGCAAATTAAGGAAACTTGAAAAAGCACTCGATGCAGTAGACGCAGTCAATGATGCTTCAAAAGCTACAAAGGCAGCTGATAAAGCTAAAGATGCTTCGAAAGCTGCAAAGGCAGCGGACAAGGCATCAGACGCTGCTCGTGTGGCGGATAAAGTAGATGATGTCAAAGATGTTAATAAAATTCCTCAATATGTTGAAGATACTATTTCACAGATTAAAAACAATAAGGGTAATCCACCAGATGGATTTAAAGGAGGAAAAGTTTATAAAAATGAGCCTTTAGATGGTGAAGAACTCCTTCCCGATGGAATTACTTATAAAGAGTACGATGTTCATCCATATCAAAAAGGAGTGCCAAGAGGAATGGAAAGAATTGTTATAGGTGAAGATGGATCCATATGGTATACTCAAGATCACTATCAAACTTTTATAAGAATAAAATAAGGGGAATATAATGTCAAAGAAATTTAATAATAGAACATTTAGAAAGATAGAAGAAATTTATAGCGTTTATTTACCTGACGAATTTAAAAAAGTTTATGGAAATATGGAGGAACTTCCTGAAAACTGGTATGATTGGAGTGATTTTTCACCTCAGAATGTTAAGGTGTTGAGTAATTATATACAAGTAATAAAAGAAAATATAGCAGAAGAAATAGAATATGTTGATTGGAGCGATAATTGGGGAGAAGCTCCAAGTAATTTAGAACTTACAAAAGGAGAAATACTAAGTCGTTTAATGAATTCCCCAACATTATTGCCCATTTTTGGTCATAGGTATATTGCATCATGTAATACTCCAATTTCGCCTGTATTTTCAATTGTTGGTTCAGATATCATTTATTATTCAAAAAGCCTAACTGATTATTTTCATGGAATCACAGTAAGCAGAGAGACAAATCTATCTAATTTACCCCAAATTCCTTTTTGGTCCGATATTGCACAGTGATAAAGGTTAGATGAGAATACTAGGTTAAGAGAAAAATTACAACAAGTATATTTCAAAACTTTTCACCATTATCAAGTAATTGGTATTAATTTTGGGATAGATGTAATTTCTGAGAAATTTCCTCTTATTTTCAAGTTGGAAAAGTGATTGTTATTTAGTATCTGAGACTATAGGAATTTAATTATTTATTTAAGTTAATAAATTGAAAAGTTCTCAGAAATAATTTGCTTAGAATGTTTTTGAAAAACTTAAAAAGAGAAATTAAATTACATGATTATCTTAACTAGAATCGTACTAATTGTTTAAATTAACCTCTTCTGTTGTGATAGAAACATGCAAAGACTCTCGAGGAAGGATTTCTTCGAGAGTTTTATGTTACATCTATGACTTAAAGGATCAGTTGCTTACAGTGACTAAGGAGGGAATCGTTGTCAACCCACCAGAACTCGGTAACCTACCGGATCAGGGAGAAGTGACCTATGCCAGTTGGGCTCTGTGACAGGTTTGACCAAGGATGGACAAGCCGTCTCATCCAGTCGCTATCATCTCTATGGGGCAAGAAAGACAAGCACAGACACGACAGGAAATCCCTTTGCCTATAACGGCGAAGCCCGTGATGATACTGGACTTGACTATTTACGCGCAAGGTATTATGATAGTCAGGGAGGTACTTTCTTAACCGAGGATAGCTACCCAGGGGAGGAAACAGACCCTCTCAGCCAGAACCGCTACAGCTATGTGCAGAACAACCCTGTCAACTATACCGACCCGAGTGGGCACTTCTGGAACAGTATCAAAAAAGGCTGGAACTATGTTAAAAAGACGGCCTCTAATGCTTGGAATGGTGTAAAACGAGTCGCCTCAAACACCTGGAATGGTGTGAAGAGTGTCGCATCCAAGGCTTGGAATGTGACCAAGAGCGCTTTCAACCATGCGACCAACTGGGTCAGAACCCAGGTCAACCGTGCATCGAATTGGGTTGGCAGACAGTGGAATAAGGTTCAAACGACCTACAATAGTGCCAGTGACTATGTACAAACGAAATACCAGCAAGCGGCTGCACAGATAGAAGCTAAGCGCCAACAAGTGGTTCGGTCTGCCTATGCCCTAGCCACAGGCTTGAGCTCTTCCCCAACCATCCGAGAAGGTATGAATCTCCTCCGAAACTGGGGAACAGCCTTGCAGAACACCTTAAAACATGTCTGTACGACAGCTGAACGAGTCAAGAATCAAGTCGTTGATTTCGTGAAAAATGTCGACTGGAAGAAGGTTGCCATCGTGGCAGCTGCGACTGTAGCAGCAGTAGCTGTGTCTGTAGCCACTGCAGGAGCAGCGGCTCCTGTGGTAGCCGGATTAGTCGGAAGTGTCGGTTTGACTGGTTTTGGTGCGGCTGTTGCGACAGGTGTTGGTGTTGGAGTTATAGCAGGGGCAGCAGGTGGAGGAACCCAAGCCCTTGTTTCAGGTGCTTTATCAGGAAAAGATGGTAAGACTATTCTCAAGGATACATGGGAAGGTATTAAGGGAGGTGCGGTCACTGGAGCCTTTACAGGAGGTCTGACGGCTGGTCTAGGAGCAGCTAGTTCAAGTGTGACAAATGGTCTGGTGCGTCACGGGGTTGATACGGTAGGTGAAACCGTGATTGACACGATTAGTGATGCGGCTCAAGGAGGCCAGATCACTCCAACCAGCATTGGTACAAGCCTTTTCCTTAACGCAGTGACAGAAGGTGTAAGTAGCCGAACAGTTCGAGCTCCTAAAGCTGATGTGGTGACGACGAAGCCGAAATCAGGGGATGTACCAGTCACGAGACCACGCAAGGATGTAACCCCTGTACAGCAACTAGCATTGCCTGGGCCGACTAGTAAACCCCTTGCCTTGCCAGCACCAGATCCTGTGTTAGCTTTACCAGCTCCTAAGGCTGATGTGGTGACAACGAAGCCTACGGGTGGACGTCTACCAATGACAGTAGAGAATCTCCAAATGTTTGCGGAGAAGCCTAAAGTCACTAAAGATAATCATTTTAATAATTGGTTAGATAAAGGTTCGTCTAATAATAGTGTTTATTATGGAATTGATGCTAATACTGAAGGTGCTGTTTATACAGGAATAACAAAACAAGATTTAGAATCAAGATTGTATCAACATAATCGTCAAGGAAAGAATTTTTCGCGCCTTGATGAACGATATAGTGGTTTGACAAGAAACCAGGCTAGGGCAGTGGAGCAGTATCTTATTGAAAACGGCCATGCGAATCAATTGAATAAAATTAATAGTATTAGTCCTAAAAATAAAATGTATGATGGTGCCATGAAGTGGGCAGAAAAATATCTTAATGGAGGAAATTAATAATGAATACAAATCTAATAGCTTTAAGAAGAAAAGAACATTTTGAGAGTTTAAATTTAGAAATTCAGAAGGAGTTAGATGACTTTTATGATACAAAGGCAGCTACTCATCAACTAAAAGTGATTAAAAAAAGCAGGTCAATTCCAAAAGTGGGAGATGTATTTCTTGTGTCTCCTAGGGAGGGAATCTACTTTTATGGTAAAGTGCTGGTTGCTAATATAGTTAGAAAAGTTCCGGATTCTTTTGTGGAAGGAAAACATGTTGTATTTATCTTTAAAGGAATTACTCATGAAAAAAATATTGATAAATACAAGCCAGATTATTCTAACTTGTTAATTTCACCTGCTATTGTAGGTGATGCATATTGGAAAAAAGGATATTTCCATACTATCGCTAATATTCCCTTAACAGAGGAAGAGAAAAATCTGGATTTTGGCTTTTATAAACTTCATTTTAAAAGTAACTTTTTTTGTAAAGAGACTGGAGAATTATTGGATAAAGAGCCTAAATTATTAGGGATGCATGGAATAACAACCATCAGTGGAATAGGATGGGATATTGAAAGAGAATTAATTATTAATCCTTCCTTATTAGAAGAAACTGAGTAGCTTGAACTTTGTGATAATCATTAAAAACTCTCGAAGAAATTTTTCATCGAGAGTTTTATACTATCACCATCAGCTATAATAGTGGTAAGACTCAATACACCTATAATGAACTGGGTGATCCGATCCAAGTCACCGATGCCAATGGCCCTGTCACTAAGATGACCTATACCTCAACGGCTCAACATAGGGATCCAAATGGTCAAGCGACAGCCTTTAAGTACGACCCATTAGGACGAATCATCGAAACAGTAGCTCCAACAGGAAGCAAGCAAAGCTTCAGCTATGATGCTTTGGGCAATCGTTTGAGCGAAACAAGTGGCGAAGGTCATACAACAACCTACAGTTATGACAGTATGAACCGTGTCAGCAGTAAGAAACGCCCAACAGGTGGAGAGGATCAGTATGCCTATGACGCTACAGGTAGCTTGGCAAAAGAAACCGACGCCAACGGTCATAGCACCAACTATGTCAATGACCAGCTCGAAAAAGTAACCAAGTCCGATGGGAAAACCATCAGCTGTATTAGTTTTCGTAACATTAGTACATTATTTTAAGATGCCTTTTCAACTGTATTTCAATTTATAAAGAATAATGATC